>NZ_JBHYIK010000005.1:0-8639 GCF_042739735.1 Amycolatopsis sp. NPDC059027
CCTTCAGCTCTTCTCGCCGCGCGGCCAGGGAGTCGTGCCCTGCAGGGCCTCGATGTCCTCGTTGAACCGGCGCAGCAGCTCGAAGAACGTGTGCCGGTCCGCGGCGGACCAGTGCGTCATGATCATGTCGAGACCGGCCCGGTGCTGGGCCTGATCCTGGCCCAGCTTCCGTTTTCCTTCCTCGGTCGCCCGCAGTTTCCGCGCCAACCCGCCGCCGGGGTCCGGGATGCGCTCGGCGAGTCCCTGCCGCAGCAGCGCGGCGACCTGCCGGTTGACCGTGGAGACGTCGAGACCGAACGCTTCCGCCAGTTCCCGCAGTGACATCGGCTGGTCCGCTTCCAGCCTGCTGAGCAGCAGGAACGCCGAGCGCTCCAGCGCGAGCGGGGTCGCCAGGCTGTGCGGCAGCACCTGGTGACGGCTCAGCAGTTTCAGCTCGCGGCTGAGCCCGTTCAGCACGTCGACTCGATCACGTACGGTCCGTTCGCCGGTCATGGATGTGTATGATCCACAACGTGTGTATCGTGCACAAACCGGCTCGCTGGGGTATTCGTGTCTCGTCCGGGTGACTCCCGTAATCCGTCGCTGGTCGTGGGCGTCCTCGCCTCCTGCGGCCTGGTCGTCTCCTTCATGCAGACGCTGGTCGTGCCCCTGATCCCAGCGTTTCCCCGGCTTCTGGACACCACCGCGACCAATGCGTCCTGGGTGGTCACGGTGACGTTGCTGGCGGCCGCGGTGGTGACGCCGGTGAGCGGCAGGCTCGGCGACCTCTACGGCAAGCGCAGGGTCGTCGTGGGCAGCCTCGTGCTGCTCATCCTCGGCTCCGTGCTGTGCGCGCTGACCAGTTCGCTCGCGCTGATGATCGTCGGCCGGGCGCTGCAGGGCCTCGCGATGGGCATCGTCGCGCTCGGCATCAGCATCATGCGCGACGAAATCCCGCCCGAGCGCGTCGGCGGCGCCGTCTCGCTGATGAGCGCGACGCTCGGGGTCGGCGGCGCGCTCGCCCTCCCGATCGCCGCGCTCGTCGCCGAAAACCTCGACTGGCACGTGCTTTTCTGGGGCTCCAGCGCACTCGGTGCGATCTGCCTGGCGCTGATCCTGTTCGCAGTGCCGGAATCGCCGGTGCGCACTCCCGCCCCGTTCGACTACCTCGGCACGCTCGGGCTCGCCGCCGGGCTGATCTGCCTGCTGCTGCCGATCGTCAAGGGCGGTGAATGGGGCTGGGGCAGCGGCATCACACTCGGTCTCGCCGCCGCGTCGGTCGTGCTCCTCCTGCTGTGGGGCTGGTACCAGTTGCGCCGCCGCGACCCCCTCGTCGATCTGCGGGTGTCCGCGCGACGGCCGGTGCTGTTCACGAATCTGGCGTCGATCCTCGTCGGTTTCGCCTTGTACGCCATGTTTTTGTCGTTCCCGCAGCTGCTGCAGGCTCCCACGGCGACCGGCTACGGACTGGGCCTGACGATGCTCGTCGCCGGTCTCTGCCTGATGCCCAACGGCCTGGTGATGATGCTGCTGTCGCCGGTGTCGGCACGGCTGACCACCCGATTCGGCGCCCGCAGCACGCTGATGATCGGCTCGGCGGTGATCGCGCTCGGCTACGTCTTCGCGCTTTTCTTGCTGGACAACGCTTTCGAGCTGATCGCCGCGTCGGTGATCATCGGCGCCGGGGTCGGCATCACCTATGCCGCGATGCCGTCGCTGATCATGGGCGCGGTGCCGTTGAGCGAGACCGGCGCGGCCAACGGGCTCAACTCGCTGATGCGCTCGGTGGGCACCTCGACCTCCAGCGCGGTGATGTCGACGATGCTCGCGAACATGACGATCACCGTCGGCGCGGTGACCGCGCCCTCGCTGACCGGCTTCCGCGCGACGTTCGTCGTCGCCGGGGTGGCGGCGCTGGCCGGTATCGGCTTCACCGCGCTGGTACCGAAGACCCGGAAGGAAACCGGCGAACTCGTCGCCGCCTAGCGCGCTCCCCGAGTCACGGGTATCGCGCCGGGCGCGGTCGCCGCCGAGCGCGGACCTCGTCGCGGCGCGTGCTCACCTGCCGGGTCCTGGGGTGCCGGTCGCCCAGGCGCGCGCGGCCGACGCGGCGATCGTGTCGATGCGTGGCGGGTCGACGACATGGCGGAGGTTCCCGCCGACGGTGAGGGCGGCGACGCCGTGCGCGATCGACCACAGTTCGGCGGCGCGATCCACGAGCTCCGCCGGTGGGACGTGGGGCGAGAGCGCTTCCGCCAGCTGTGTCTGGACGCGGCGGGTCTGGTCGAGTAGCTCGGGATGGGCGGTCTTGTCGATTCCGGCGGCGAACATGACCTCGAACCGTGCCGGGTCCTCACGGGCGAACGCGACGTAGGCGACGGCGATCTGCGCGGCGCGGCCGGTGAGCGTCGGCTCCAGGGCGAGGGCGGTGAACCGCGCCTCCAGTTCGGTGAAAGCGTGCTGGGCGGTGGCGGCGAGCATCGCGTCGCGGTCGGCGAAGTGACGGTATGGCGCCGAGGGGGACACGCCGGCGCGGCGGGCGGCCTCGGAAACGCTGAATCCCTTCGCGCCACGTTCCCGGACCAGCTCGATGGTCGCGTCCAGGAGCGCGTTCCGCAGATCGCCGTGATGATACGTGTCTCGCCCAGCCATGGATCCTCCCAATGTTGAAGCCTCTCACATACTTGGCTACTCTCAATGTGAGAGCTTATTACATCGAGAGTGGGCGGCCGGCTGGCCGTGGACGGGAGACCGATGCGGTACACAGGGACCACCGCGCTCGTGACCGGGGCGAGTTCCGGGATCGGCGCCGAGTTCGCGCGCCGGCTGGCCCATCGTGGCGCGGACGTGGTGCTCGTCGGGCGACGGGAGGATGTGTTGCGGGAACTGGCGGCGGACATCACCGCGCGGACGGGACGCCTGGCGCGTCCGGTGGCGTTCGATCTGCACACCGAGCGCGGCGGGCCGCTGCTCAAGAAGCGGCTGGACGCGCTGGAGATCCGGGTGGACACAGTGGTCAACTGTGCCGGTATGGGGCTGACCAAGCCGTTCGCGGACTCCACCGAGGACGAGGTGCGCGCGCAGCTGCACCTCGACATCGTCGCCCTGGTGGAGATCTGCCATGCCTTCCTGCCGGATCTGGTCGCCTCCGGGCGTGGTGCGTTGCTGAACGTCGGGAGCCTGACCGGATACCTGCCGGTGCCCTTCATGGCCGTCTACTCGGCGGCGAAGGCGTTCGTGATCCGCTTCACCGAGGCGCTCGCGCACGAGCTGCGCGCCGCGGGGCCGACGGTGATGGTTGTCTCGCCGGGACCGACGCGCACCGAGTTCTACGCGCGTGGCGGCACCGACACCGGCGGCACCCGGTTCCAGACACCGGAGCAGGTGGTGACCACGGCGCTGAAGGCACTCGACCGGCGTACCCCGCCGGTCAGCGTCGTCTCCGGTGGCGCGAACCGCCTCGTCCGCCGCCTCGTCGCACTGCTGCCGACCCGCACCGCGCTCAAGCTCGCGGAGTCGCGACCTGCCACGTAACCGGCAAGCGCGGCCGCCGAAGGCCCGGCGGGACACCGGCGAACCGTGTGACGTGTCAGGGCGGACTCCGCTCGCGAGTGTTCTGGAACGCCGAAATCAGCCATCCTCCGGTGCCCTGGACGCGACGAAGGTCTGGACCGAATCCGCTCCGGTCGGCACTGTCTGTCCCTCGGTCCGTGATCCCTGAGTGCTAGTCGAGGTCGACGCGCACGGTGAGCAGGTTCGTGCCCACCGTGCGCACGACGAGACTGTTGAACCACGGCAGTTTCCGCAGCCGTACCCGAGGATCGTCGTCGTCCACAATGGACGCCGTGCCGGTGTGCCAGCGGCCCTTGACCTGGAGCCGGACTCGCGGCTGCGCCTCCAGGTTGCGGACGTACTGCGACTGACGGCCGAATTCGGTGACGATCCAGAACGTGGCGCCTTCGAGCCGTCCGCCGATCGGCGTCTCCCTGGGCAGACCGGAACGCCGCCCGACGGTTTCGAGCACGGCTTCCCCCGGCAGGAACCGCGCGACGCGGCGGGAGATCGGGTTCGCGAGATGCCGTTGGAACCAGAGAACGGCCAGGGGCGGGGCGGGCCGCCGCGCCGCGTCGGTGAGCAGGAGACGCAACGACCAGTGGTGAAACCGGGTGATGAGCCGCCACACCACCCGGCTTGGGACACTGCGAAGCTTGACGAAGGTCGCCAGTGTCACCGCGGAGTCGCTGGTGCGCAGGACCAGATTCGCGCCGAGCCCGAGCCGCCAGTCGACCGAGAGCCGGATGTGGTCGTCGTCGCGCTCGTCGATCTTCCAGCCCAGCAGGTGATCCGCCGATCGGAGCGGGCCGAGGCGCGCACCGAGCAGCGACCAGCCGAGGACGAGGAAACGCCGCAGGGGCCCGTTTTCCAGCACGTCCCGCAGCCATTGCTCGGGGCTGTGGGACCTCGCCTTCGCGGTGTCCATGCGGAACGTGTCCGCGTAGTCGACGCGGTCGAGCACGACCAGCGAACGGATCTCGCCGGGCGGGTCGATCTTCGTCACGGTCGGCATGTCTGTCCCTTTCGGACGGTCAGAACAGCGGCGGGACGACGGCGTCGATCAGGTGCGGGCCCGGTTCGGCCAGCGCCCGCGCGAACTGCTCGGCCAGCTCCTCGGCGGTGGTCGCCCGTGTCGCCGGAACGCCCATTCCCTCGGCGATCTTCACGAAGTCCATGTCCGGCCGGGACAGGTCGAGCAGCTCGTTCGCCTTGGGGCCACCGCTTTCCGCGCCGACGCGCTGCAACTCCAGCCGCAGGATCGCGTACGCGTGGTTGTTGAGCACCACCGTCGTCACGTTCAGGTTCTCGCGCGCCTGTGTCCACAGCGCCGAAATCGTGTACAGCGCACTGCCGTCGGACTGCAGGTTGACCACCGGCCGCTCCGGCGCCGCGATCGCCGCGCCGGTGGCCACCGGCATGCCGTACCCGATGGCGCCACCGGTCAGCGTCAGGACGTCGTGGCGGGGCGCGCCCGCCGTCGCCGCGGGCAGCAGCAGCCCGGAGGTGTTGGCCTCGTCGGCGATGATCGCGCGCTCCGGCAGCAGCGCCCCGATCACCTCGACCCAGTTCTGCGGGGTCAGCGGCCCGGACGGCACCGCGGGCCGGGAAGGTTGCTGCAGCACGGGTTCCGTGTCCGCGGCGACCAGTTCGGCGACGTCGGCCAGCGCGGCGACGACGTCCTGCCCGACGCCGGCGAGCGTGTGCACCTGCGCGCCCTCGGGCACGAGATCGCTCGGCTTCCCTGGGTAGGCGAAGAACGAAACCGGCGCCTTCGTCCCGGCGACGATCACGTGCTTGACGCCGTCGAGCTGGTAGACGACCTGCTCGGCGAGATAGCCGAGCCGCTCGATCGGCGGCAGGCCGGCCCCGCGCTCCAGCCGCGACGGGAACGTCTCGACGAACACCTTCACCCCGGTCGCCGCCGCGATCCGGCTCGCCGCCAGCAATCCCGGCTCGAAGCAGGCGGCGCCACCGATGAGCAGCGCGACCGGCTCACCGCTGCCCAGCACCTCGGCGACGCTCTTCACCGTGGTGGCGTCGACCGGCTGAGGTGCTTGCGGCGCAACGGTTGTGCCGACCTCGCCGCCTTCGCCCCACGAGACGTCCGCGGGCAGGATCAGCGTGGCGACGCGGCCGGGTGCGTTCTGCGCGGCCGCGACCGCCGCGGCGGCGTCGGCCCCGATGTCCTTCGGGTGTGCCGACCGGCGGATCCAGCCTTCGAGCGAGCCCGCGACGGCGTCGATGTCGGATTCCAGCGGCGCGTCGTACTGCTTGTGGTAGGTCGCGTGATCGCCGACGACGTTGACGATCGGGGTGTGCGCGCGGCGGGCGTTGTGCAGGTTCGCCAGGCCGTTGCCGAGGCCAGGCCCCAGATGCAGCAGCGTCGCGGCCGGTTTGCCCGCGATGCGCGCGTAGCCGTCCGCGGCACCCGTGACGACGCCCTCGAAAAGCCCGAGCACGCCCCGCATTTCGGGGACGGAGTCGAGCGCGGCCACGAAGTGCATCTCCGACGTGCCGGGGTTGGCGAAGCACACGTCGACACCGGCCTCGACCAGTGTGCGGATCAGGGACTGGGCGCCGTTCAGATCGGTCATGCTCTGCGCTTTCTCTCTATCCACTGTGTCTATCCACTGTGTTCATCCGAACAGGACGGACGGGTTGAGAATCCCGGCCGGGTCGAAGGCCTGCTTGAGACGTCGCATCAACGCGATCTTCGCCGGATCCTCCAGCTCGCGGTAGTACCCGGTCTTGCTCTTGCCGAGCCCGTGCTCGCCGGAGATCGCGCCGCCCAGCGCCATCGCCAGCCCGAAGATGTCGGTCAGCAGTTTCTTCCGCGTCGCCGGGTCCTTGCAGAAGATCGCAAGGTGGACGTTCCCGTCGCCGGCGTGCCCGCAGCCGAGTGCGCCCCCACCCGTGGCCTGCGCCATTTCCCGGGACTTGACAAGGAATTCCGGCATCGCCGAACGGGGGACCACGACGTCGATGACGTCGTCGGCCCCGACGGTTTTGGCGGTCCAGAAGGCTTTCTCCCGTGCTTCGATGAGCTTGCGCGCGGAGCTTCCTTCGAGCACGTAGACCTCGGTGGCGCCCAGTTCGCCGAGCAACTCGCCCAGGGCCTCGACGTCTTCGTGCAATCGGTCTTCGTGCCGGTTCTCCAGCGCCACCACGAGGTAGGCCTGGGTCCTGTCGCGGATGTCGTCGGGGACGCCGAGTTCGAGCTTCTCGGTGTAGACGATCGCGCCCATCGTCATGGTGTCGATGTATTCGAGGATGTGCGGGTCGAGACCGGCGGCGACGATCTTCGGCACCGCGGTCATCACCTGGTCGAGATCGCCGAACGGGGCGAGCACGGTGGCGCCGTGCGGAAGCCGGGGGTGGAGCTTGACCGTGACCTCGGTGGCGAGCGCGAGGCTGCCCTCGGAGCCGATGATGAGCTGGGTCAGGTCGTAGCCGGTGGAGATCTTCGAGACCTTGCCGCCGGTCCGGATGATCTCCCCGGTCGGGAGCACCGCCTGCAGCCCGAGGACGTTGTGGCGGGTGACGCCGTACTTGACCGCGCGCATACCCCCGGCGTTGGTCCCGACGTTCCCGCCGACGCTCGCGCTCAGCTCGCCGGGGTAGACCGTGTAGCCGAGCCCTGCCGCGGTGGTCTTCGTGTCCAGTTCGGACAGTGTGACGCCCGGCTGGACGACCGCGACGTGGTTGACCGTGTCGACCTCCAGCACGGCGTTCATCCGCTCGAACGAGACCACCAGCCCGTCCGCTTCGGGACGGCAGCCGCCGGAGATGCCGGTGGCGGAACCACGTGCGGTGACCGGAATGCCGAGTTCGGACGCGGCCTTGAGCAACTCCGCGACTTCCTCCGCCGTCGACGGCTTCGCGACGTACGCCGGCATCCTCGGCTCGAAGCTCAACGCCTCGTCGTGCCCGTAGTCCTCCGAGATCGCCTCGCCGACCAGCAGATTCTTGTCTCCCACGATCCTGGCCAGTCGCGCCGCCCCATCGCCCATCGACAGCCTCACCCTCGTGCGCCGTTGCCTTGTTACCGCAGCGTAGTCCTTGGCGGCGACCGCTGGCCATGAACGTTCTTCACGTTTACTGGGAGGTGGGTTCCGGTGCCGCCTCATCGACCGCGTCGCGGGGCAGCTCGCCGAACCGGGCCCGCGGGTGTGCGCGAAGACAAGCACACCTTCACTCGATGGGAGCCGCCTGAACCGGCGGGTTCCTCAGGCGGTGAACCTTCGTGGGTTTGTCACCACGTACGAGGTAAGCCGTTCGGGGCTTTCGTATTCGTCGGTGGAACGTCGGGGAAATGAGGGCAGCCCGGCCGCCGTGAACGGCGCCGGGCTGTTTTCAAGACCAATTGTTCACCGGTGTTTTCCGGCGAGGTGATCGGGGGCCGACCCGCGCCAACGTGCCGACCCCCGGTCGTTCAGATGTGCCGGGTCAGACGAGCCAACCGAGCAGGTGCGCCAGGTGCGCGAGCACGCCCGTGAGGATGTCGTGGGCGTGGTGCGCGTGCTGGGCGAACATCTGCATTTCAGGTCTCCCTTTATCGGATTTGTTTTCCTGGGTGCTCTCGCGATGAGCAAGGGGAGATTTTCAGGTGGTTGGCGCGGTGTCAAAAAACGTCGGCGTCCCTTTTCCGGCCGTGGCAGGGAGCGCGTAATCCTCCTACGATAAACACGTAAGGCTTTCGTGTTTTGCGGCGGGGTCTCCCTTTCGGCGGTCGACCACTCTGGGTAGTAGCTGTAGTCGCGATCACTCTGGGTGATGGCGATCTTGATACGGCAACCGGGCGGCACTGTCCCACGAAACGGTGAAGGTGTTGCCACTAATGGTGAAACTCTGGAGGTTCACACGGCCGGGTGATCGCCGGGCCGGCCTCGACGTGATGCCCCAGCGTCACCGCTCCGGCGAGTCCCACCTTCGGATGCCCGAGTTCCCCGTTCGGGGTGCGAGAGTCGGGCTGCACTGAAGGGCGCTTTCAGTGCGTTGGATGTGCTGAAGGGCGCCTTCAGCACAACACCTGCACCCCAGGCGCCCCGGAGCACCCCCCATAGATGAAGTCGCGGAAAGACCGCGGGAGAGGATCATAAACACCC
>NZ_JBHYIK010000005.1:8649-14824 GCF_042739735.1 Amycolatopsis sp. NPDC059027
TTTCGAGTCGTTGGTTTTGGCCGCCGCCCCCAACCCCCCAAGCTGGCCCCCCGCCCCCCCAAAACCCCACCCCCTGTCTTACAGCCCGCAACCGACGCGTTCGAGACGATCAACGTCCCGAACGCGTCGTTCAGGGCAACGAGCCGAGCCGCCGCAACTCTCAGGCGCGGGCGAAGCTCAGCGTCTCGCCTTCGACCCCGCGCAGCCAGAGGTCCTGCGCCGCGGCGGCCATCTCCGCGAGTCCCTCCTCGATCGTCGCGAAGACGTTGCCGGGTACCCAGCCCGCGTCCCCGTTGATCAGCAGGTTGTTACGGCCGTAAAAGATCGCGAGGTCCGTCGCGCCTTGATCGCTGTGCGCCTCACTGCCGGAGTCGTAGCCGTACGCCGGGTTCCCGATCTCCCAAGCCTCGAAGCCGAAGTACACGACGTCGCCTGGAATCGGCGTGATGGTCGGGTTTTCCCGCCCCGGCTTCGGGTCGGCGAAGGGTGGCACGAGCGTGTAGACCTCGTTGCGCGCGTACTTCGCGTGGTACGCCGAACCGCTCTGCGGCAACGCGTCCCACACCGCGCGGCACGTCCGCGGGGCTTCGTCGTCGAGCAGCCTGGCGCGGCACGAAACGCCGCGCTTGTCCAGGGTGATGGTGATGTAGCGTGCCATGGCTCAGCTCCCCGTGACCGATGAGACGACGTCGCCCCAGATGCGCAGCGCGTCGTCGACTTGCGCCGCGTCGACCACCAGCGGCGGCACCATGCGGACGACGTTCATGAAGGCCCCGCAGGTCAGCAGCAGCAAACCGTTCTCCGCGGCGGCTTTCTGCGCCTTCTGCGCGGTCGCGGTGTCCGGCTCGCCGTCCGGCGTGGTGAACTCCGTGCCCACCAGCAGGCCGAGTCCGCGCACCTCGCCGATCGCGGCCGTCTTGTCCGCGATCAGCCGCGCGCCCTCGAGCAGCTGACGTCCTCGCTCGGCCGCGTTCTCGACCAGACCCTCGCGCTGGATGACGTCCAGCGTCGCGATCGCCGCCGCGCACGACACCGCGTTGCCACCGTAGGTCCCGCCCTGCGAGCCCGGCCATGCCTTGGCCATCAGCGATTCCGGCGCCGCGATGCCCGACAGCGGGAACCCGCTCGCGAGCCCCTTGGCGATGAGCACGACGTCCGGCTGGACGTCGAAGTGGTCGTGGCCCCAGAAGCGCCCGGTGCGGCCGAACCCGGTCTGCACCTCGTCGAGCACCAGCAGGATCCCGTGTGCGTCGGCGCGTTCCCGCAGTCCGGCGAGGAATTCCGTGTTCGCCGGGACGTAGCCGCCTTCGCCGAGCACGGGTTCGACGAAGAACGCCGCCGTCTCGTTCGGTGCGCTCACGGTCGCGAACAGGTAGTCCAGCTCGCGCAGCGCGAACTTCGTCGCGGTCTGCTCGTCCCAGCCGTAGTGGTACGCGTACGGGAACGGGGCGACGTGCACGCCGGCCATCAGCGGTCCGATGCCCGCGCTGAACCGCGTTCCCGACGTCGTCATCGTCGCCGCGGCGACCGTGCGGCCGTGGAACCCGCCCTGGAACACGATGACGTTCGGCCGTCCGGTCGCCTGCCGCGACAGCCGCAACGCCGCTTCGACGGCTTCGCTGCCGGAGTTCGAGAAGAACAGGGAGTCGAGCCCGCTCGGCAGGACGTCTCCGAGCCGCTTCGTCAGCTCCAGGAGCGGCTTGTGCATCACGGTCGTGTACTGGCCGTGGATGAGCTTGCCGATCTGTTCCTGTGCCGCGCGGACCACGTCCGGATGGCA
The DNA here is from genome assembly GCF_042739735.1 of Amycolatopsis sp. NPDC059027. NCBI lineage: Bacteria > Bacillati > Actinomycetota > Actinomycetes > Pseudonocardiales > Pseudonocardiaceae > Amycolatopsis > Amycolatopsis sp. NPDC059027. Next base: position 10,430 of record NZ_JBHYIK010000005.1, read on the forward strand.
GTGTCCGGTACTCGTCACGCCGATCCCGGCGGTGAAGTCGAGGTGACGTTTCCCGTCGACGTCGTAGAGGTACACCCCTTCACCGTGGTCGACCACGACGGGAGTTGCCTGCTTGAGCAGCGGGGAGAGCTGGGCCATGGCAGTGGTGCTCCTAGGTCGGGCGGAACAGTTGTCGATTGTTGACAATATCCATAGCATGGCCGGGGAGACAACACATGAGGAGCAGGCTGGGATGAGCGACGCTTGCGAGCGAATCGAGGGCATCATGCGCCAAAAGGGATTCAACACTGTCTCGCGGAGCGAGGCGATCGCATGAGCGCGATCACCGAGACCGGCGTCGTCGACGCGGTCGGCAAGGAACTGTTCATCGGGGGCAAATGGGTCGCCGCGACCGGCGGGAAGACGTTCGCGGTCCAGGACCCGGCGACGGGCGCGGAGCTGTGCCAGGTGGCCGACGCTTCGCCCGCTGACGGCGTCGCGGCCCTCGATGCCGCCGTCGCCGCGCAGGCGGACTGGGCGGCGACAGCGCCGAGGGAGCGCGGGGAGATCCTGCGCCGCGCCTACGAGCTGCTGGTCGCGCGCAGCGAGGAACTCGCGCTGCTGATGACGCTGGAGATGGGCAAGCCGCTCGCCGAATCGAAGGGCGAGATCACCTACGCCGCCGAGTTCTTCCGCTGGTTCGCCGAGGAGGCGGTCCGCATCGACGGCGGCTACGCGGTCGCCCCCAATGGTGCCGGGCGGTTCCTGGTGACCAAGCAGCCGGTCGGCCCGTCACTGCTCATCACGCCGTGGAACTTCCCGATGGCGATGGGCACGCGCAAGATCGGCCCCGCCGTCGCGGCCGGCTGCACGATGGTGATCAAACCCGCCGCGCAGACACCGCTGTCGATGCTCGCGCTGGCCGGGATCCTCGCCGAAGCGGGACTGCCCGCCGGGGTGGTCAACGTCCTCACCACGCATGATTCCGGCGGCGTGATGGAGCCGCTCATCCGCGACGGCCGCGCACGCAAGCTGTCGTTCACCGGCTCCACCGGGGTCGGCAGGAAGCTGCTGGAACAGTGTGCGGACAAGGTGTTGCGCACCTCGATGGAACTCGGCGGCAACGCACCGTTCCTGGTCTTCGCCGACGCCGATCTCGACGCCGCTGTCGAGGGCGCGATGCTGGCGAAGATGCGCAACATCGGTGAGGCGTGCACCGCCGCGAACCGCTTCTACGTGCAGCGCGACGTCGCCGACGAGTTCGCGCGCAGGCTCACCGAGCGCATGCAGGCGCTGCCGATGGGCCGCGGCACCGAAGAAGGCGTCGTGGTGGGGCCGCTGATCGACGAGAAGGCCGTCGCGAAGGTCACCGAACTCGTCAAGGACGCCACCGACAGGGGCGCGCGGGTGCTCACCGGTGGCGCGGGCGTCGACGGACCCGGCCACTTCTACCAGGCCACCGTGCTCACCGACGTGCCGCAGGAGGCACGCATGACCTCGGAGGAGATCTTCGGGCCGGTCGCGCCGATCACGCCGTTCGACACCGAGGACGAGGCGGTGGCGAAGGCCAACGACACCGAATTCGGGCTGGTGTCCTATCTGTACACCAGCGACGTCAAGCGGGCGTTGCGGGTCTCCGAGCGGCTGGAGGCCGGGATGATCGGGCTCAACCAGGGCATCGTGTCGAACCCGGCGGCGCCGTTCGGCGGGATCAAGCAGTCCGGCCTCGGCCGCGAGGGCGGCTCGGTCGGCATCGACGAGTTCCTCGAGGTCAAGTACATCGCGGTGAATCTGTGAAGACCTACCGCATCGCGAGCATCCCGGGCGACGGGATCGGTGTCGACGTTACGGCCGAGGCCCGCAAGGTCCTCGACCGTGCCGCCGGGCAATTCGGTTTTTCCTTGGCGTGGAACGAATTCGACTGGAGCTGCGAGCGCTACACCCGCACCGGGTCGATGATGCCGGAAGACGGTATCGAGCAGTTGTCCGCGTTCGACGCGATCCTGCTCGGTGCTGTCGGCTTCCCCGGCGTCGCGGACCACGTTTCGTTGTGGGGCTTGCTGATCCCGGTGCGGCGCGCGTTCTCGCAATACGTCAACCTGCGTCCGGTGCGGCTGCTTCCGGGCACGACGTCGGTGCTGGCCGGGCGCAAGGCCGAGGAACTCGAGATGGTGATCGTCCGGGAGAACTCCGAGGGCGAGTACTCGGCCATCGGCGGGCGTCACAACACCGGACAACCGGGTGAATTCGTTGTGCAGGAATCGGTTTTCACCCGGGTCGGCGTCGAGCGGATCATCCGGTACGCCTTCGACCTCGCGCGCACGCGCGACGGCCGGGTGTGCTCGGCGACCAAGTCGAACGGCCTGATCCACTCGATGCCGTTCTGGGACGAGATCTTCGCCGAGGTCGCCGCCGGATATCCGGACGTCCACAGTGAACAGTGCCATGTGGACGCGCTCGCCGCGCGGATGGTGCAGGCGCCGGAACGGCTCGACGTCGTCGTCGCGTCGAACCTGTTCGGCGACATCCTCAGCGATCTCGCGGCCGCGATCACCGGCGGACTGGGCATGGCGCCCTCCGGAAACATCAATCCATCGGGTGAACATCCTTCGATGTTCGAGGCGGTCCACGGAAGCGCTCCGGACATTGCCGGACAGGGCATCGCGAACCCGGTCGCGCAGATCCTCGCCGCCGCGATGATGCTCGAACATCTGGGCGAAACCGATGCCGCGCAAGCGATCCGTGCCGCCGTCGACCGGACGCTCGGCGATCCCGCCGCGGTCACGCCCGACCTCGGCGGCACCGCTACCACAGCCCGGCTCGGTTCGGTAGTCGCCGAGAATCTCGGCTGATCGCCCGCCCCGTTTCGTCGGTGCCCTCCCCGACACTGGCTCCCGCTCACCCACAACCGAGCAGGAGGGGGCATCAGGATGTGCTGGCAGTGCGAAAATCCCGACAAGACCCGGGCCGACTATCTGCGCTACGTCCGCACCGTGATCGGCAAGTGCGGCTGGATGGTGCAGGGAGTGGAGGGATCGAGACACAGCCCGCCGTGGGCCTACACGATCGGGCTCACCGAACGGAAGCTGCCGGAACTCGTCGTCACCGGGTTGCCGCTGTACCCGGCGGGGTCGCTGCTCAACTGCGTGGCCGAGCACGCGTGCCATGCGGAGCCGCCTGAGCACGGGGAGCAGTACACGCTGCGCGACGGGCCGTCGATCGAGGTCGTCGAGCTCGCCGAGCCGTCGGCGCACCTGGTCATGGCCGTGGGCCTCTACGGCCCGGGAATCCGGGCGCGGCAACTGGTTTACGCCGATGACGACGGGTTCTGGCCGTGGGACGCGAAGTTCCGCGGAGGACGCGGTGGCCAGCCGGTGCTGGGGGTGCGTTGTGCTTCCTGAATCCCGCTCAACCGACCGGGGGAGCCTCGCTCTGCGTCAGGCTGGTGCCGGGCGCGAGCCGTCGCACGGCGTCCTCCATGTGGGCCTCCAGGAGGGCCAGCGCGCTCGCCTCGTCCCCGGCGCGCAGCGCTTCGATGATGTGCGTGTGTTCCTCGACGCGTTCTTCGACCCGCTGATACGTCCCCTGAAGTGCGGCGAGGCACATCCGCGTTTCGATGAGGAGGGTGCGGGCCATGCGGACGAGCCGCTTGCTGCCCGAGGCCTCGATCAGCGCCTCGTGGAAACGCAGGTCCGCGGTGGAGATCGCGGAGGGGTCGTCCGCGCCGGCCGCGGTGGCCATCTCGACGACGGCCTGTTCGAGAGTGACGGCGACCTGCTCGCGATCCCCGCGCAACGCCCGCAGCAGGGCGGCGCGTTCGATGGCCCACCGGGCGGAGTAGATGTCGTAGACGTCGCCGGGGCCGAGGTCTATGACGAACAGCCCGCGGTGCCGTTCGCTGCGCAGCAGCCCCTCGGAGACCAGGTGCTGCATCGCCTCGCGCAGCGGCCCCCGTGACACCTGGAAGCGGGCGGCGAGGTCGGTCTCACCGAGCTGGGTGCCGGGTGGCAGCGCACCGGTCATGATCGCCTCGCGCAGCTGGCGAGCGATGATGCCCGCGGTGGATTCCCGGCTGACCGGTTCTATGTCGGACAGGCTCATCTCACGCGTTCCCCGTCTGGAACAGCGCGCCGAGGGTGCGGACGAGCGGGGCCTGTCCGACCAGGCGCAGTCCCTCCCAGACGGTGACCTGGTTGGCGGTCAGCACGGGTTTGCCGAGGCGGGCCTCGACGGCGTTGATCTCGCCGAGCGTGCGCATCGCGGTGTCCGGTACCAGCACCGCGTCGGCGTCCGGGTGATCGTGCCCGGCGGCGAGTTCGATGACCGCTTCCGGCTCCAGCGCGCCGACCTCGGCCGCGGTGGGGGGGTGTTGTGGGGGGGGGGGGGACTCCACCCAGCGCGACCCCCGCCGGCCGC
>NZ_JBHYIK010000005.1:14833-37056 GCF_042739735.1 Amycolatopsis sp. NPDC059027
CGCGCTGGACATCGACACCACCTCGACCCCGCCCGCGGCGAGGAAGTCCACGAACAGCCGGGCGACGTCGTCGGGATAGCTCGCCGTCACGGCGACCCGCCGCACGCCGAGCGCCTTGGCGGCGTGCACGAACGCGAAGGAGGTACTCGAAGCCGGGACGCCGGCGACGGCGGCCAGCCGGTCCGCCTGGTCCCGCGCGCCTTCCCAGCCGTAGACGAAGCTGCCGCTGGTGCAGGCCCAGACCACCGCGTCGGGCTCGTGCTTGGCGAGCAGCGACGCGCCCTCTGCGAGCCGTGCCTCGCTGCCGAGGTCGAGGAGCTCGGGTACGGCGTGCAGGTCGGTGCCGTAGATGTGCTCGACCGGGAGCCGGATGCCGCTCCGATCGCCGCCCAGCAGTTGTTCGGCGAGCGGGTACTCGTCCTCGGCGGCGTGGTCCGGGTAGATGAAGCCGATGGTGGTCACGGAACCTCCGGGAAGCAGCGCAAATTGTCGACAATCCTAACAACGGCGGGAAACTTCACTCCTCCGGGTGGATGCGAAAGGGGGTGGCACTAAGGAACAGGGGGCTGGGTGATCTCGCGGAGCCACTTGCCGGGCCCGACCACGGGCAGTCCCATGCGGCGCAGGCAGGCCCACATCGTCAGCTGGTTGGCGGTGAACACCGGTTTGCCGAGCGCGGCTTCCAGCGGGTCGATCAGGTCGTAGGTGGGGAGGTTGGTGCAGCTGACGAAGATGGCGTCGGCCGCGCTGTGGTCCGCGGCGAGGATGCGTTCGGCGATGGTCCGGTAGCTGACCTTCCAGATGCCGCCACCGAGGCCGAGGTGATCGCTCGACACCGTGGTGACGCCGATTTCGGCGAGGAAGTCGTGCAGCTTCCCGGTGAGGTCGGCGTCGTACGGGGTCAGCACCGACACCTGGCGCAGGTCGAGGCTGTGCAGCACCTCGGCCAGCGCGCCGGAAGTGGTCACCGCGTCCGGGGCGCCGGCGTCGCAGATGGCCTTGGTGAGGGAGCGTTCGTAGTCGACGCCGTTGACGAAACTGCCCGAGGTGCAGAGATAGGCGACGACCTCGGGCTCGACGTGCAGGACGTCCCTCGTCGCGGCGGCGAGGTGCCGCTGGTCGCTCACCAGCTGGGCCATCTCCATGCTGACCGGCACCGGTTCGTACGGGGTTCTCGCCAGGTGCAGGGAGACCTCCATCGGCACCCAGCGCCACAGTTCGCGTTCCAGGGCGAGGTCGAACGGGGCGATGACACCGATGCCCCGCTGTGCCAACGGCCCTTCGAACGCGAGGAAATCAAGGTCCAAGGCTAGCCCTCCGGAGAGCGTCTGAAGATGACAGGTCCGGTCGCTCCGGGGGTCAGTCCTCGGATTGTTGACAATCATACGAGCGGCTCCTACCGTGTCAACGTGATCGCGTCGGATTCCCCGGTTTTGGCGGTGCTGTGCGGCGCTGGCCAACCACCAGACATGCGCGCTATCGAAGCCGACGCGGTGGTTCGTTACACGGACGCGGCGGGACTGCCCGATGCGTTATCGGGGGCGGACATCCTCTTCGTGTACGACTTCCTCTCCACCGCGGTGCCCGGGGCGTGGCACGCGGCCGACCGGCTGCGCTGGCTGCACATCGCCAGTGCCGGTGTCGACCCGGTGTTGTTCCCCGGGCTGCGCGAGAGCGACGTGGTGCTGACGAATTCGCGTGGGGTGTTCGACGGCGCGATCGCCGAGTACGTCCTGGGCGTGATCCTCGCCTTCGCGAAGGGCTTCGCCCGTTCGCTGGACCTGCAACGGCAGAGCCGCTGGCTGCACCGCGAGAGCGAGCGCGTCGCCGGGCGGGAGGTGCTGGTGGTCGGCACCGGGCCGATCGGCAGGGCGATCGCGCGGCTGCTGCGCGCGGCGGGGATGCGGGTGAGCGGCGCGGGACGCCGGGCCCGTAGCGGCGACCCGGACTTCGGCGTCGTGCACGGTACGGACGAAATGCCGGGTTGCCTGTCCGCCGCGGACTACGTCGTCGCCGTGGCGCCGCTGACGGAGCAGACGAAGGGCATGTTCGACGCGGCGGCGTTCGCGGCGATGAAACCGTCCGCGCGGTTCGTCAACGTCGGCCGCGGCGAGCTCGTGGTGACCTCGGACCTCGTCGCGGCGCTGGGCGAGGGTGGTATCGCCGGCGCCGCGCTCGACGTGTTCGAAACCGAGCCGCTGCCGCCGGAGAGTCCACTGTGGACCATGGAGAACGTGCTGGTGTCGCCGCACATGTCCGGCGACTTCGCCGGCTGGCGGAACACGCTGGTCGAGGTGTTCCGGGAGAACTTCGGCCGGTGGCGAGCGGGGGAACCGTTGCACAATGTCGTGGACAAGCAGCTCGGGTACGTGCCGTCACCGGAAGTCAGGACTGGATGAACGAAACGACATTGTTGACCGCCAGCGAACTCGTCGCCGCGTACGCCACCGGCGAGCTTTCCCCGGTCGAGGCGACGCAGAACGCGCTCGGGGTGATCGAGGAACGTGAGGACGAGGTCAACGCCTACTGCCTCGTCGACGCCGATCGCGCGCTGGAACAGGCGAAAGCTTCCGAAATCCGCTGGCGTGACGGCAATCCGATCGGCTGGCTGGACGGCGTCCCGATCTCGATCAAGGACATGTTCCTGACCCAGGGCTGGCCGACCGTGCGCGGCTCGAAGTGCATCGACCCCGAGCAGCCGTGGGACGTCGACAGCCCGGTCACCGCGCGGGTGCGGGAAAACGGCCTGGTGGTGCTGGGCAAGACCACGACACCGGAGATCGGCTGGAAGGGCGTCACGGACAGCCCGCTCAACGGGATCACCCGCAATCCGCACGACCCCGCGAAGACCGCGGGCGGGTCGAGCGGCGGCAGCGCCGCGGCCGTCGCGGCGGGCATGGGTGAGCTTTCGGTGGGCACCGACGGCGGTGGCTCGGTCCGGATACCGGCGTCGTTCTGCGGCATAGTCGGCCTCAAACCGACTCACGGCCGCATCCCGCTCTTCCCGGCGAGCCCGTTCGGCCCGCTTTCGCACGCGGGCCCGATGGCGCGGTCGGTGGACGACACCGCGTTGCTGCTCGACATCCTGTCGCTGCCCGATCACCGCGACCCGACCGCGCTCGACACGGCGCTCGGGGCCTACCGCGAGGCGGTCCGGCGTGACGTGCGCGGGCTCATCGCGGCGTACTCGCCGACGCTGGGCTACGTCGACGTCGACCCCGAGGTCGCCGCGATCGTCGCCTCCGCCGTCGCGGCGTTGGAGGAGGCCGGGCTGAGCATCGAGGAAACCGATCCCGGTTTCTCAGATCCGAAGGCCGCCTTCGATGTCCTCTGGTCCGCCGGCGCGGCCAAACTGCTCGACACCTTCCCGGCGGGTTCCGAGGAGAAGGTCGACCCGGGACTTCGCCGGGTCTGGGAGAAGGGCCGGACGTACTCGGCGAGCGACTACCTCGGCGCGCTCGCCGACAAGGCCACACTCAGCATCCTGATGGGCGAGTTCCACACCCGGTACGACGTCCTGATCACGCCGACCCTGCCGATCACCGCTTTCGAGGCCGGCCACGACGTCCCGCCCGGCAGCGGGCTGAGCGAATGGCCGGAGTGGACGCCGTTCAGCTACCCGTTCAACCTGACCCAGCAGCCCGCGATCAGTGTGCCCGCCGGGCGTACGACGTCCGGGCTGCCGGTCGGGCTGCAGATCGTCGGGCCACGGCATTCGGACGATCTGGTGCTGGCGGTCGCGAAACTGCTCGAAGAGGTCCGTCCGTGGGCATCGCGCTGATCGGCTAGAAACCCAGCTCCGCCAAGCGTTCCCGGCCCGCGGCGGTGATCCGCAGTGCCCGCCCGGCCGGGCGGCGGCGTACCCAGCCCGCCGCGAGCAGGCCCGAAAGCAGGGCACTCCCCAGCGCGCCCGCGAGGTGTGTCGTGCCGTGTGACCAGTCGACACAGGCACGCACGCCCGCGCGGCCGGGCTCGAGTCCGGTGATCTCCAACGCCGCCAGCAGCGGATGGCCGAACGTGCGCACCACGCCGGTCTCGCCGGGTGCGAGTGCGGGCACGATGTCGTCCTTCCGGAGCACGATGGCGATTTCGACGCCGAGTTGCCCGGCGAGATGGCCGTAACAGATCCGGGCCGCCAGGATCGCGTCCGTGGGCGGCACCGGTTGGAGCGTGCCGGGCAGCCGGGGCGGGGCGAGCGCGGCGAGGGCTTCGACGAGCTGGGCGACCTCGGGCCCGGCCAGCCGATGCAGCCGCCGCCGTCCCGCGTCGGTGACGTGCACCAGTCCCGACGCGCACAGCATCCGCAGATGCGAGCTGGCCGTCGACGGCGCGATTCCGGCGACCGTGGCCAGGCGGCGGGCGGTGTGCGCCTCGCCGTCCATCAGCTGGAGCAGCATCGCGGCGCGAGCCGGTTCGCCGATCGCCCTGGCGACCGTCGCGATGTCGGGCTCTGTGCGCACGCGTTCAGGCTAGCCGCATGATTGTTCGCCGCGGATCGAAGCTTTCCCGTGGCAGGCTGCCGCCATGACCACGACCGAAGCGTTCGCCGTCCCGATCGGTGAACGGTATTTCGAGGATTACCGGCCCGGCGCGGCGTACGAGTTCGGTCGCGCCGCGTTCACCGAGGCGGAGATCGTCGAGTTCGCGCGGCGGTTCGACCCGCAGAGCTTCCACGTCGACCGGGAAGCGGCCCAGGACGGCCCGTTCGGCGGGCTCATCGCCAGCGGCTGGCACACCGCGAGCGTGCTGATGCGGTTGTTCGCCGATCACTATCTGTCCACAGTGGCCAGTCTCGGCGGGCCGGGCGCCGACGAACTGCGCTGGCTCAAGCCGGTCCGCCCCGGTACCGCGGTCCGGCTACGGGTCATGGTGCTGGACACCCAGCCCTCGCGGTCGAAGCCGGACCGCGGTCTGGTGCGCACCTTGGCCGAGCTGATCGACCAGGACGACGACGTGGTCCTTCGCCTGACTGTGCTCAACTTCCTGCGGCGAAAGGCCTTCCCCAACGCGTAACTCATCGGTTACGCTTCATCCGTGGACGTCGCGGGCGCGATAGCGGACCCGGTCCGTCGCGAGATTCTCCTCCTGCTCAGGAAGGAGAATCTCGCCGCGGGCGAGATCGCCGAGCGGTTCGACATCAGCAGGCCCGCGATCAGCAGGCACCTGCGGGTCCTGCGCGAGAGCGGCCTCGTGCGCGACGAGCCGGACGGCCGTCGTCGCGTCTATGTGCTCGATACGGCGCCACTGGCCGAGCTCGCCGGCTGGCTGGCCCGGTTCCTGCGGCCCTCGGGCTGGGAACACCGGCTCGACGCGCTGGAGACCGAGGTCCAGCGCACCCGGCGTGCCCGCACGAGGGCACGCGACGACGAGGAGGACATCGCATGACTCCCACTCCGACCGGGCGGCTCCTGCGCACGGCCGACGGCTGCGATCTGGTGCTGGAGCGTACTTTCCGCGCGCCGATCGACGACGTCTGGGCGAGCGTGACCGAACCGGAGAGCACCGCGCGGTGGTTCGGTGCCTGGAAGGGCGATGCCGCGCCCGGCCGCACCGTTCAGGTCCAGATGGCCTTCGAAGAGGGCGCGCCGTGGTTCGAGCTGCGCATCGACGCCTGCGAGCCGCCGCGCCGGCTCGCCGTGTCCACAGTGGACGAGAACGGGAGCTGGCGGCTGGAGCTGCTGTTGACCGTGACCGAAGGCGCGTGCGTGCTGCGGCTGGTCCAGCACCTCGAATCCGACGCCGGTATCGGCGACATCGGCCCCGGCTGGGAGTACTATCTCGACCAGCTCGTCGCGTCCGGAGTGGACGGTCCGCTGCCCGCCTTCACCGACTACCACCCCGGCCAGAAGGCGTACTACGAGGCGCTCGCCGGGCGATGAGCCTCGGGAACCTTGCGGACTAGGCCGCGCACCTGGCGGCTGCACAGCGCGAGCGCCGTCGCGAGGACCACGAGCACACCGCCGCCGATCAGCGTCGCCTCCCTGCCGACGTGCTCCACCAGCGGGCCGGCACTGATCTCGCCCAGCGGCAACGCGATGAACGAGCCGAGCATGTCGTAGGAGTACACCCTGGCGAGCTTGTCCTCCGGCACGTTCTCCTGCAACGAAACGTCCCACGCGACGGCGAACTGCTCGACCGCCAGGCCGGAGACGAACATCGCGAACAGCAACGGCAGCAAGACCGGTGACCAGCCGAGGGTGAACAGCGGTATCGAGTCGAGCGCCACCATCAGTACGCCGAACATCAGGGTGTGGCGTGGTTGCCAGTGCGCCGCGAGGAGGCCACCGGCGAACGAGCCTGCGGTCTGGACGGCGAGCGCGAAACCCCAGCCCGCGCGGCCGAAGGAGTCGTCGGCGATGAGCGGGCCGACCACCATCAGCGCGCCGAAGGCCACGGCGTTGACCACCATGAACTGCAGGACGACGATCCACACCCAGGCGCGGGAGGCGAACTCCCGCCAGCCCTCGCGCAGCTCCGCGAGGGGTTTACTGTCCGGGACACGGGTGCCGCGCGGCAGCCGGATGCCGCGGTAGGCCAAGGCGGCGCCGAGGAACAGCGCGGAGTTCGCCGCGACCGCCCAGCCGGACCCCACTGCCGCGACGACGACACCGGCGATCGCCGCGCCGCCGATCCGGCCCGCGTTGGACAGCAGTCGGACCAGCGCGTTGGCCTGGCCGAGCTGTGCGGCGGACACGGTCTGCGGGGTGATCGCGGCCGCCGCGGGCAGCGAGATGGCCGCGACCGCGCCGTTGACCAGGCTGAGCGCGACCAGCAGCGGAATCGAAGCGAATCCACAAAGGACACTCGCGGCGATGAGGGCCTGGGTGACCGTCGCCGCCAGCTCGGTGCCCTGGAGGATCACCGAGCGCGGCAGCCGGTCGGCCAGCACCCCGCCGAAGAGCAGCAACAGGACGTTCGCCAGCGAGCGTGCGCCGACCACGATGCCGAGGTCGACCGCCGACCCCGTCAGGTCCACGACGGCGAAGGCCAGCGCGAGCGGCGCGACCGCGTTACCGAAGTCGGCGAACGTCCTGCCGGTGACCAGCAGCCGGAAATTGCGCTCGCGCAACGGGACGAGCAGCGTCCGCGCGCTCATGCGATCGCCTCGCTCCGCGAGACTGTGTTGGATTTTCCTTGGCGCGTGGCATCCATGATTCGCTCGCAAGCGTCGCTCATGCCGGGGTGTTCGCTCACAGCAGCTCGAACAGGGCGACGCTCGCACTCACCCGGACCGTGCCCGCGGTGCGCGGCGGCTCGGCCGCATCATGCAGCAGGCGGCTCAGTTCGGTGGCCTGGCACAGGGCCTGCGCCCAGACCGCCGGGTCGACCCACACCTCGGCGTCGGTGATCGACGCCGGGTGTTCCGGTGCGCGGAATTCGAGGCGGCGCTTGAGTTCCTCGGCCACCGACGCCAGGAGGACGTGGTCCTCCTCGGGGCTACGCCCGGTCAGCCGCGGCCCCGACTCGGGATCGTGGCGATAGCGTTTCGCTCGCCCGCCACGGATCCGGACTTCCTCGACGATGTCCAGCAGGCCGGCCTCGTGCAGCCGGCGCAGGTGGTAGCTGACATTGGCCTGGGTCTCGTCGAGTTCGCGCGCGGCCTCGGCCGCGCTCATCGCCGTGCCCGTCAGCAGCGACAGGATGCGCAACCGCAGTGGATGGGCCAGCACGCGCAGATCGTCGAGGGTGGGGGACTCCGGCATGGGCCGAGTATCCCGGTGAGCGGAGGCAACTGTCAAACAGTTATTTGGTGGTTTCGATGGACGGGATTTCCGCCGCGCGTGACTGCGGAGATCCGATGTCTGTGCTGTGCTGGAAGCATGCGTACGACGATTTTGGGCAGGAGTGGCATCGAAGTCTCACGGATCGCCTTCGGCACATGGCAGCTCAGTGGCGCCTGGGGCTCGTTCGACGAGGACGTCGCGATCGCCGCCGTCGTCCGCGCTCGCGAACTCGGCGTCAACCTCTTCGACACCGCGCAGGCCTACGGTGCGGGGAAGTCCGAAGTCCTGCTGGGCAAGGCATTGCGCGGCGAGCTGAAGCGGAACCGCGACAGTGTCGTCATCGCCACGAAGGGCGGAACCAAGCCACGCGCGGAACGGGCCCGCGATGCCCGCCGCGAGTGGCTGACCGAGGGCCTCGACGCGAGCCTGCGCAATCTCGGCGTCGATTACATCGACCTGTACCAGGTGCACTGGCCGGATCCCGGCACTCCCGCCGAGGAAACCGCCGGGGTGCTGCAGGAGTTCGTGGACGCGGGGAAGGTCCGGCACATCGGAGTGTCCAATTACGACACCGCGCAGCTCGCCGCGTTCGACGAGCACCGCCCGGTGGAGACACTTCAGCCGCCGTATCACCTGTTCCGTCGAGGCATCGAGGCCGATCCGCTGCCCTACGCGCGGGAGCACGACATCGGCGTTCTGGTCTACAGCCCGCTCGGCAGTGGCCTGCTGACCGGCGCCCTCAGCGTGGACACGAAGTTCGAGGCCACCGACTGGCGCTCGCGTTCCTCGGCGTTCCAAGGCGAAAACCTGCGGCGCAATCTGGAGATTGTCGACAAGCTGTCGGCCTTCGCCGGGGAGAAGGGGATTTCGGTCGGTCAGCTGGCCATCGCCTGGACGCTGGCGCGGCCCGGTGTGCACGCCGCGATCGTCGGGGCCCGGAAGCCCGCCAACATCGAAGCGAGCCTCGCCGCCTCGGACATCGAGCTTTCGTCGGATGACTTGGCCGAGATCGACCGGATCACCGCGGACGCCGTCTCGATCACCGGCGCCAGCCCGGAAGGCATCGCCTGACCGGCCGGGCGCCGGTGATCGCGCGGTTCACGGGTTCCAGAAGCGGACTTCGGGGTACCGCGGCGAGGGGCCGCACAGCAGCGGCTGGAAGTGGCCTCGCAGGTGCTGGTCGAGGAATGCCGTCACGTACGCCTCGGTGATCCGGATGCCCCGCAGCGGCTCGATGAGGTCATCGGGCATCGGGAAACCGGCCTTCGCCGCGAGGTAGTTCGCGTCGGTGAAGGTGTTGTGGTCGCTTTTGTCCACGGTCAGCCAGCGTTTCCAGCCGCCAAGCTCCGGCCAGCCGGTGTCCCAGGTCGGGTCCCAGGTGCCGCCCGGCAGGTGTTCCGGCTTGCCCAGCAGCAGGTACGGGCGGTTCAGGCCGGTCACCGGGGTGTAGAACTTGCCGTCCACGATGACCCCGGCGCCGATCCGGGGGTCGCCCAGCATCGCCGGCGCGGTACTCGAGCCGCCGATCGAGTGGCCCACCATCGCGATCCGGCTCGCGTCGATGAGGCGTGCGACGCCGTGGGGTGACCGCGGTCCGGTCAGCTCGTCGAGTACGAACGACGTGTCGGCGGCGCGGGTGTCGACGAGTTTCGTCCAGTCCTTGACGGCGCATGCCTCGCAGCCGGTGGTGTGCCCGTCCGGGAAGCTGGTCGCCAGCGCTTCGTAGTTGTGGCCGATGCCCGCGACGACGTAGCCGCGACTCGCCAGCTCCTCCGCGAGCGAGGTCAAAGTGTTGCGTGGTAACAGGAATCCGGGTGATAGCACCACCAGCGGCGCTTTCCGGCCGAGCGCTGGAGCGTCCACTGTGGAGTTCGTATCGACTCCCGCGAAGAAGTCGGCGGGGATCTTCGCCGCCGTGCCCAGCGCGGTGGATTCCTGAGGTGTCATGTACTTCGCGCGCTGGCCGCTCGCGGAGCGCGCGGGGTACCACAGGGAGACCATCAGTTCGCGGCGCTGTGCCGGGACCCACGGATCGGCACGACGGGTGTCGGTCAGCTGAAAGGTCGACAAGCCGACCTTGTGGTGTCCGGTCGGCCGGGGCAGTGCTGCCGACACGGTCGCCGCGTTCGCGACGCCGGTGGTGGTGAGGCCGACGGCGAGGATGCCCGCCATGGCCAGGGTTCGGAGTCTCATGCTCCCAGTGTCCGGTCGTGTTTTGCCGCCGACATCCGGACAACCCCCGGAATCCCCTCGGTGAAATCCCGTAGTCACCAAGTCTTCCCCGGCTCTGATGGGCCCCGCGGTCGAGCGCCCCAATGTGGCATTGGGTGCGTTGGACGCACCGAACGCCACATTGGGGCGCGTGAGCCGCGCCGGGGTCAGAAGGTGAATTCGGTGCCGTCACCGGGGAGTTCGGCACCGCCGGCGAGTACGGCGGCGTGTTCGGCGGAGGCCGGGTCCAGTACCGGGTTGGTGTTGTTCAGGTGTGTGAAGGCCCAGCGGGTCCCCGGACGAGCGGCGCGGCGCCGGGCGATCTGCGAGAGACCGCCCGCTGTTCCGGCGATGGGGAGATGGCCCATCGCGAGCTGCGCGCCGTCACCGACCTGCGCCCGCGTCGCGCCCGACATCTCGTCCGGCGCGTAGAAGGTGCCGTCCAGCAGGACCAGGTCCGCGCCGTCGGTCAGCTCGTCGAACCCGTCCGGCCAGCCGCGCAGGCAGGGTGCGTAGACGACGACGCCCCCCGTCGCAGGGTCCTCGATCCGGTAGGCCACCACCCACGGTCCGTCCTCAGTGGACGAACGCGCGTACTTCGGACGTTTGTCGCTCACCGGAAGGGCGTGTACCACGAGACCGTCGAGCTTGATGTCCGAAGTGGACGACCAGTCCCAGCCGCCGTAGCCGTCGATGATCGACCGCGCCGGGAAATGCCGGGACAGCGCGTGCAGCACCGCGTCCGGTGCCCACACCGGCAGACCGCCCGCCTCGCGCAGCATCAACAGACCCAGCGAATGGTCCAGCTCGGCGTCGGTGAGCAGTACTCCGCGCAGCGGGATTTCGCGAGGGTCCGGCCCGGCGCGCAACGCCGGTGTGGCCAGGATCTGCGCGCGGATATCCGGCGACGCGTTAAGCAGGTACCAGCCCCGGCCGTCGGCGCTGACCGCGACGCAGTCCTGGGTACGTGGCATCGCGCCGGACGTGCACAGGCGGCACGCGCAGTTCCATTGCGGGAACCCACCGCCCGCCGCGGTCCCGAGCAGGATGATCTTCATCGCGTGGTCACCGTGCGCATCACCAGCTCCGGTGCCGTGACGGGAGGTGGCGCCGCCAGGATCACGTCGACGACGTCGCGGTGCGGCGAGCGCGAGCACACCGGGTCGGTCGCGGCCGCGTCGCCGGTGAGCAGGAATGCCTGGCAGCGACAGCCGCCGAAGTCGACTGAGCGTCGATCACACGTCCGGCACGGTTCGCTCATCCAGTCTTCGCCGCGGTAGGCGGTGAAGGAGGACGACTCGTACCAGATCTCCTCGAGCGGTTTTTCCCTGACGTTGTCCAGTTCCAGCGTCGTGATCGCGGTGGCCGCCGGGCACGGCAGCACGGTGCCGTCCGGCGCGACGGTGAGCTGACGCGCGCCCCAGCCGTACATGCACGGCTTCGGATACGGCTCGTAGTAGTCGGCGACGACGTACACGATCTCCATCTTCCCGCGCAGCCGTTCGGTGGCCTCGCGCACGATCGGCTCGGCGACGGCGAGTTGTTCGCGGGTCGGCATCAGCGCGTCGCGGTTGCGCAGCGCCCAGCCGTAGTACTGCGTGTTCGCCAGTTCGAGCCGGTCCGCGCCCATTCGCTCGGCGAGCGCGATCATCCCGGCCAGCTGATCGTGATTTCGTCGGTGCAGCACGACGTTCACGGTGAGCGGGAGGTCGGCCTTCCTGATCAGCCCGGCGACGGCGAGTTTGTGGTCGTGGGCCCGCGCACCCGCCAGCAGGTTCGCCCGCTCCGCGGTGGCGGCCTGCACGGACAGCTGGACGTGCGCGATACCGCGCTCGACGAGGTCGGCGAGCCGTTTCTCGGTCAGGCCTAGCCCGGACGTCACGAGGTTGACGTAGCAGCCAAGCCCGGCCGCGTGTGCGACGAGTTCCGGCAGATCGGGTCGGGCCAACGGTTCGCCACCCGACATGTGCACCTGCAGCACGCCGAGTTCCCGCGCCTGCGAGAGCACCGCCAGCCAGTCCTGTGTGGACAGTTCGGACTCGCGGCTCGCCAGCTCGACAGGATTGGAGCAGTACGGGCAGTGCAGCGGGCAGCGGTGGGTCAGCTCGGCCAGCATGCCGAGCGGGGGTTGCGCTTTCACTGCCATCGTACGATCCGCCGATCTTCCAGCCGCGTCAGCACGTCGATGATGTCCTGTTCGCGGACGCCGGAATAGCGTGTGCCCAGCGCTTGTGTGATGGCCGAAATCGTCCGGTCGCCGTCGCACAGTTCGAGTACCGCGGCGGCGGTCGGGTTCGGCACCAGCACTCCCTCGGGGAACAACAGAACGTGGGTTTCCCGTGTGTGGTCGTAGGTCAGCCGGACGCCGCGACGGAGTTCCGGGACCGAGCCCGTGCCGATGGTCGTCATCTCACTCCTTCGCCGCGGCGCCCGCTATCGCGTCGAGCATCGACCACAGCACGTCGCATTTGAACGACAGCGCCGAGATCGCCTTGTCCTGCTGTTCCCGGGTCGCGCAGTGCTGGATCACGATGTCGAGCGTCGCCTTGCCCTCGCCGGAAACCGCGTCGATGCGGTTGGTGAAGTAGGCGAGGTCTTCGCGTGCGATCCACGCGTAGTTGGCGAGCATGTCCGCGACGCGGCGCTGCATGAGATGTCCGGCGAACATCTCGGTCAGTCCGGAGGCGATGGCCTCGACCCACGGTTTCGTGCGCGCGAACGTCACATAGGCGTCGACGGCGAACCGGACACCGGGTGCGACGTGCCGCTGGTCGAGCACCTCTTCGCGGCTGAGCCCGACCGCGGTGCACAACCGGAGCCAGCGCTCGATACCGCCCTCGCCCGCCTCGGTTCCGTCGTGGTAGACGATGCGCTCCAGCCACTGGCGGCGGATTTCCGGCACCGGGCAGTTGCTGATGATCGCCGCGTCCTTCTGCGGCAGCACGCACTGGTAGTACCACCGGTTGGCGGCCCAGGTCTTCAGCTCGTGTTCGGTGAGCTCGCCCGCGTGCATCCGGTGGTGGAAGGGGTGTGTTCCCCAGTAACGCGGGGCGAGGCCGCGGAGCGCGGCGCCGAACTCTTCGGGACTCAGGAGCGGGGACATGCGCGGCCTCCGGCGGCTCGGTGCTGGTGGGAGCCCGCCGGTGGCGCGGTCGGGCGCCACCGGCGGGAACGGCTCATTCCATCCGGGCCGCGTAGGCGGTGACCTCCATCGGGGTCTCGTACTCGACGAAGTCCGGAGTGGTCCATACCTCTGTGGTTTCGATCATCTGCAACTCCTCGGATCGGTGAAGGGTGCACCGCCGGACGTCCGCCCGGGACGACCGGGTCGAGCACCCGCCACAGTAGGAGCGCGGGACGGTACGTCGCCAGGTTTGTTCCCACGGGGTGGGTACCGTTCCTCCCGATGGCGGATAGCGCGGCTCCGGATGATCACTCGCGGAGTTCCGGCCAGGGATGTGAAAGCGCTTTCGCCACCCGTCCAGTGGTGTCCGGCTGACTACCTGGTGTGTTTCTATCCCACTTCGCGGATGTCCCCCGAGCATCCGATCCGCCGTCCGAGCTACCCGGGGTGCAGCTATCAGGAGGCGTAAATGTCGTTGTGTCGCAAGCTCACCATGCCCGTCATCGCGGCCGCCCTTGCCGCTTTCGGCGTCGCGGCGCCCGCCGCCGCGGACGGTGTCTCGGCCCAGGCGATCAAGCAGGTCGCCAGTGGTCTGGACGAGGCGTGGTCGGTGGACTTCCTGCCAGATGGCACCGCCCTGTTCACCCAGAAGGACGCCAAGAAGATCAGCAGGATCGACAAGTCCGGCAAGGTCAGCGATGTCCAGACCATTCCCGGCGTCAGCGTGACCAAGGAGGCCGGCCTGCTCGGGCTGGCCGTGTCGCCGAAGTACGCACAGGACCAGACCGTGTTCATCTACTACACGACCGCCTCGGACAACCGGGTCGCGAAGCTCAAACTCGGGCAGTCGCCGACGCCGGTGCTCACCGGGATCCCGCGCGGAACGCAGTTCCACCAGGGCGGCCGGATCAAATTCGGCCCGGACGGCTTCCTCTACGTCGGCACCGGGGACGCGAAGAACGGGGACAACGCGCAGAACAAGGACTCGCTCGGCGGCAAGATCCTGCGGATCACCCCGGACGGCAAGGCCGCGCCCGGTAACCCGTTCGGCAGCCCGGTCTACTCCTACGGGCACCGCAACGTGCAGGGCCTGACCTGGGTCGGAAACCAGCTCTACGCCTCGGAAATCGGCGACAGCAAGGTCGACGAGCTGAACAAGATCGAGCCGGGCAAGAACTACGGCTGGCCGAAATGCGAAGGAAAATGCAGTGTCGCGGGGATGACCAACCCGGTCAACCAGTGGCCGACCTCGGAGGCGACGCCGAGCGGCATCGCCTCCTACAAGGGCAAGCTGTACATGGCCGCGCTCAAGGGCGGTACGTACAAATTGGACACCGCGGGTAAGGGTGGCAAGGTCTATACCAACCTCGGCCGCACCCGCGACGAGGTCGCCGGTCCCGACGGCCAGCTGTGGGTCGTCACGCCGGGCGGCATCTACACCGCCGACGGCAACTGAGCTTCCGAACGGATCGGCGGCGGTGCCGGGAGTATTGGGCGCCGCCGCCGATCGCCTCGGGAACGTTTCCGGCTACCCCGCGGATGGCAGCTGGGCGCGAAGCAGCGTCGCGGCGGCCGCGCGGGCGTCGGCTCCGGCCCCGAGGTCGCGGTCGATCGTGGTCACCACACTCGCCCCTTCGATGAGCAGAAGGAGTTGCCGGGCAAGGGGAATCGGGTCCTCGACGCCTGTCTCACGGATCCTTTCTTCAAGGAGTGCCCGATAACGTGCGAGGTGACGTCTGGCGATCGCGGCGATCGCCGGTGCCGCACGGGTGTCGGTGACGGTGTTGACGACAGTGCAGCCGCCGTAGCCGGGCTGGGCGAACCAGTCGAGCAGCAGATCGAACACCGAAAGCACGCGCGGCGGCCCGGCGGGCGCGCCGGCGGTCTCGCGGATCAGCCAGGCGTGGATGCGGTCGCTGTGCTCGGCGAGCATCGCCTCGACGAGCCGCTCCTTGGACTCGAAATAGCGGTACAGGCTCAGCTTCGACGCCGCCGCGCGCGCCGCGATCTCGTTGACGCCCACCGCGTGGACGCCCTTTTCGTAGAACAGTCCGGCCGCGGTTTCGAGGATCCGCTCCCGGGTCGCCTCCTGGGTCACGGAACACACAGTACCACTCTGTACTTTTGACAGTACCGATCTGTACTGTGCAGCTCATGACTGATGCCGGAGTTCCGCTGCGGCGGCTGTGGACGGGTGTGCTGTGCGGCTACCTCGCCCTCGGGGCGACGTTGCAGGAGCTGCCGGGGTATGTCGTGGCGAAGTACGGCTCCGGCCCGGCGACCGCGGGCCTGCTGGTCGGGGTCGCCTTCGCGGCGGCGGCGGGCACACGGCCATTCGCGGGGCGGGCGGGCGACGCCGGGCGCGCACGGACGGTGGTGCTGACCGGTGGCGTGCTGACCTCGGTGGCGGCGGCCGGGCACCTGCTCGCGCCGGATGCCGGGACCTTGCTCGTCGCGCGGCTGCTGATGGGGATCGGCGAGGGGATGCTGTTCTCGGCGAGCCTGCCGTGGGTTCTCGCGGCCACGCCCGCGGATCGGCGTGGGCGGGTGTCCGGCTGGTTCGGCCTGTCGATGTGGGGCGGGCTCACGCTGGGGCCGCTGCTCGCGGTGGTCCTGCACGGCATCGGCGGAGCGCGATCGGTGTGGGTGGCGGTGATCGCGCTGCCGATCGTGTCGGCGGTGCTGGCCGCGACGACCCGGCGCCCGCCACCGCCCGGGGAGCCGGTGCCGGTCCGGCCGCGGTCGTGGCGGGAGATCCTGCCGCGTGGGGCCGGGCTTCCCGGCCTGTGCCTTGGCATGGCGGCGTACGGCTACGGCAGCCTGACCGCGCTGCTCGTGCTGTACCTGGGCGATGGGGTCGGTGGGCAGGATCTCGGACTCGCGGTGTTCGCGATCGCGTTCCTGCTCACCCGGTCGTTCGGCAGCCCGATGGTCGACCGCTACGGCGGTGCGGCGGTGGCGCGGATCGTGCTGCTCGTCGAATGCGCCGGGCTGACGCTGCTCGCCACCGTGCCCACCGAGTTCTTCGCCCTGCTGGGCTCCGCGATCACCGGCGTCGGTATCGGCACGGTTTTCCCCGCGACGACGGCGATGACGTTGCAGCGCACCGGTGCGATCCGGCCGGGTACCGCGGTCGGATCGATTACCTCCCTGTGGGACCTGGGGATTCTCGCCGCGGGCCCGATCGGCGGAGTGGTCGCCGCGCACTTCGGGTACCGCCCGGCGTTCGCGCTCGCCGCGGGCGTCGCGATTGTCGCTTGTGGACTGACGTTCGTGCTCGTGCGCGATTCGAAGGCTATCGATATCCCGCCGGTGGCGGCTCGAAGCCGTTCCTGAGCTGTTCTACGGGTGGCCGGGCTGAATCACGCGGCCACCACGGCGGTTTCCAGTTCGGCCAGGGCGGTGTCCAGGTGAACGAGGATGCGCTGCAGGTGCGGGACACTGCGGCGGCAGCCGGTGATACCGAAGTCGAGGTTGTCGCCGTTGCTGGTCAGGGTGATGTTCAGGGCCTGGCCGTCGAGCAGCACCGACGCCGGGTAGATGCCGTCGAGCTGCGCGCCGTTCCAGTACATCTGCTTGCGCGGGCCGGGGACGTTCGAGATCACCAGGTTGAACGGCGGGCGCGTGTTCTCCACGACGCCGGGCAGCGGCGAGACGCCGAGCGCGGCGACGTTGATGCCGGAGAGTGCCAGCGTCTGGAGCGGGGACAACTCCGAGAACAGCCGCTTGCCGTTGCGCATCGAGGCGTGGATCGCGGCCAGCCGGTGGGCGGGGTCGGGCTGGTCGGTGGCCAGGTTGCACAGCAGCGCGCCGATGTTGTTGCCGCTGGCCTCGTGGCTGTCTTCCTTACGCCGCAAGGAAACCGGGACCATCGCGATCAGTGGGGCGTCCGGCAGCGCGCGTTGTTCGATGAGGTAGTCGCGCAGCGCGCCCGAGCACATCGCGAGCACGACGTCGTTGCGGGACACCCCGGCGGCGGTCGCGATGGCGCGGACCCGGTCCAGTGACCACGACTGCGCGGCGAACCGGCGCGCGCCGCCGATCGGCACGTTGAGCATGGTTTTCGGCGCCTGCAACGGCAGGGTCAGCGTGTGCTCCTGGAAGGCTTCGCGCGCGACCTTCACCGCGGCCGGGGCGATGCCCGCGAGCTGGTTGAGCGTGGCGCTCGCGGTGCGAAGGAACGACGCGGGCGCCTTGCCGTTGCGGGTCCCGTTCGTGTTCCGGGTGCCCCACGGCGGCGGGCAGGCGAGGTCGTCCGGTGAGTCGCTGAGCGTGTTCTGCAGCTGCCGCAGTGCCGAAACGCCGTCCATCAGCGCGTGGTGGACCTTGGTGTACATGGCGAACCGGCCGTCGGCGAGGCCCTCGATGAGATGGGATTCCCACAGTGGACGGTGGCGGTCGAGCAGCGTGCTGTGCCAGCGCGATGTCAGCTCCAGCAGCTCGCGGATCCGGCCCGGCCCAGGTAACGCGGAGTGCCGGAAATGGTAATCCAGCTCTAGATCGGTGTCGGTGGACCAGGCGACGTGACCGAGCGTGTTCACCGGGCGCGTCGGGCGGCGGCGGAACACCGTGCGCATGTTCTCGTCCTCGAGCAGGCCCGCCCGGATCTCGCGCAGGTACTCGGGCCCGGCGCCGTCGGGTTTGCGGAACAGGCTGAGGCCGCCGACGTGCATCGGATGTTCGCGCGTCTCGATCAGAAGGAACATCGAGTCGGTCACGGGCATCATCGGCATGCCGACCACCTTCCCTCGCGGTACCCCGGGAGGGCGAGTGTACGCACACCACGGCCGATCGGGCAGATTCGATCTAGGCTGGCAGGCATGACCATCCCGACCGATCCGAAGACGGGGGAGTTCCGCCGCTCCGCCAACCATTTCGACGCGCGCGTCACGGCCGGCGGCGGGGACGGCTGGCCGGTCGAGGCGGGCCGGTACCGGCTGGTGGTGAGCCGCGCCTGCCCGTGGGCGAGTCGCGGGCTGATCGTGCGGCGGCTGCTCGGGCTGGAGGACGCGCTGTCGGTGGCGGTGGCCGACCCGATCCAGGACGAGAAGAGCTGGCGCTTCACTCTCGACCCCGACGACCGTGACCCGGTGCTCGGCATCCGCTACCTCGCCGAGGCCTACCACGCCGCCGACCCGCACTACATGGGCGGCATCAGCGTGCCCGCACTCGTCGACGTGCCGAGCGGGCGGCTGGTGAGCAACGACTACCCGCGGATCACGCTCGACCTCGCCACCGAATGGACCAGCCTGCACCGGCCGGGCGCGCCCGAGCTGTACCCGGAGCGGCTGCGCGCGGAGATCGACGAGGTCAACGACGGCGTGTTCAAGGATGTGAACGCGGCCGTGTACCAGGCGGGATTCGCGAGCAAACAGGCCGCGTACGAGGACGCCTACACGCGGCTTTTCGCCCGGCTGGACGAGCTTTCCGGACGACTGGAGCGGCAGCGGTATCTCGTCGGTGACACGATCACCGAAGCGGACATCCGGCTTTTCACCACACTCGTTCGTTTCGACGCGGTGTATCACGGCCATTTCAAGTGCAATCGGAACAAGTTGACCGAAATGCCGGTTCTCTGGGCCTACGCGCGCGATTTGTTCCAGACCCCCGGATTCGGGGACACGGTCGATTTCGACCACATCAAAAGGCATTACCACGCGGTGCACGAGCAGGTGAACCCGACGCGGATCGTCCCGCTCGGCCCCGATCTTTCCGGCTGGACGACCCCGCACGAGCGGGAGGCGCTCGGTGGACGTCCCTTCGGCGACGGCACTCCGCCGGGGCCGCCGCCGGCTGGCGAATTCGCCGGTCCTCGCTGGTGATGGTCATGACACTGGGTGGTGTTGCCGCTGCGTTCGGCCATCTGGCAGCATGCCAGGGTGGGTGATCGGACCGGAGCACAACATGTCGCGGACGCCCTGACCGCCCTGGGCACCGAAGTCGCGTTCGGACTTCCCGGGGTCCACAACCTTCCGCTGTGGGAAGCGCTCGCGCACACCGGGATCCGGTTGATCGGCGTACGGCACGAGCAGACGGCGGGCTACGCGGCCGACGGCTACGCGCGGGCCACCGGCAAACTCGGCGTCGCGCTCGTCACCACCGGGCCCGGCGCGGCCAACACGCTCGGCGCCGTCGGCGAGGCGATGGCTTCGGCGGCACCGGTACTGGTCATCGCGACCGACATCCCGTCGACGTTGCGGCGGCCCGGCGTGGTCCGCGGGGTGCTGCACGAGACATCGGACCAGCAGGCCATGTTCGCGCCGGTCACCAAGGCCGGGTTCACCGTGCGCGCCGCCGACCAGATCGGCACCACGCTGCACCGCGCGGCGCGGCTGGCACTGCAACCGCAGAGCGGCCCGGTCTACCTCGGCATCCCGACCGACTACCTTCGCGACACCGCGCCGCGGCGCGAACCGCCGTCGCCGCCGATGGCGCCGCGCATCGACATCTCCGAGCTGAGCGCGGCCGAGGCACTGCTGTCCGGTGCGAAGCGGCCGCTGATCTGGGCGGGTGGCGGCGCGCTGCGGTCCGGGGCGGGCGAGGTGATCGGCAGGCTGGCCGAACGGCTCTGCGCGCCGGTGCTCACCACGTTCGCCGCACGCGGCCTGCTGCCGCCCGAACATCCTTGCCTGGCACCGAATCCGGTCCACACCCCGGAGGTCGGCGAGCTGTGGGACGAGGCGGACGTCGTGCTCGCGGTCGGCACCGACTTCGACGGCCTGATGACGCAGAACTGGCTCATGCCGAAGCCGCGGAAGCTGATCGCCGTCAACGTCGACGCGGACGACGCGGCGAAGAACTACCCGCCGGACCTCATGCTGGTCGGCGATGCCCGCGAGGTCGTCGAGGTGATCGACGTCCCGAAACGGCCGGGCCTGGAAGAACTGACCACGCGGCTCACCGCGATCGGCCGCCGGGTGCGGCGGCGGATTCGCCAGGAGGAACCGCAGGCGGCGGACTTTCTGTCCACTTTGGAGGAAGTGCTGCCCTCGGACGCGGTGGTGGTTTCCGACATGTGCGTCGCGGGCTACTGGCTCGGTGGCTTCCACCGGTTCCGCGAGCCGCGGCGGTTCGCCTACCCGATGGGCTGGGGCACGCTCGGGTACGGCTTCCCGGCGTCGCTCGGCACGGCCGCGGCGGGTGGCGGGCGGGCGATCTGCGTCACCGGCGACGGTGGTTTTCTTTACGGCGTCGGGGATCTGTCGACGCTGGCCGCGGAACAGCTTCCGGTGACGGTCATCCTGGTCGACGACGACGGCTACGGCATGCTGCGCTACGACCAGGAGCGGGCGGGCCTGCCGTATCGCGGCGTCGACTGGGACAGCCCGGATTTCGTCGGCCTCGCCCGATCGTTCGGCGTGCACGCGGAACGGGTGTCCGGGTTCGGGCGCGCGTTCCGGCGGCAGCTCGGCGAGTTCGTCAAGGCGGACGAGCCGAACGTGCTGGTCGTCCGCGCGCGGCTCGCCCCGCCGATCAACACCTCCCCGCGCTGGTACCGCCGCGAGGATCGCTGAGGCTTCCCGGGTTCGCGTCCCGTAGTGATCCGGGACAGGATGGAGGGCGAGGACCGAGGAGGTCGCATGAGTTCAGCACGGCAGACGAATCCGTTGTGGCATCCGTTCGCGGACATGGGTGCGGTCGACGGTGACCGCTGCGTCATCACCCGCGGCGAGGGATCCTACGTCTGGGACGAGGACGGCAAGCGGTACTTCGACGCCACCGCGTCCCTGTGGTACGCCAACTTCGGCCACGGGCGCGAGGAGATCACGCGGGCCGTCGCCGATCAGCTCGCCACGCTCGACTCGTACAACCTGTTCGGCTACTACGCCAACAAACCCGCGCTGGAGCTGGCCGAGCGGGTGTCCGCGCTGGCGCCGACCCCCGGCTCGAAGGTGTTCCTCGGCTCGGGCGGCGGTGACGTCGTGGATAGCGCCGTCAAGATCGCGCGGTCGTACTTCGCGCACACCGGGCGGCCGGAGAAGGTCCACGTGATCGGGCGGGTGCAGGGCTACCACGGCACGCACGGGTTCGGCACCGCGGCGGGCGGGATCGCGGTGAACGCGGCGGGCTTCGGGCCGCAGCCGCCCGAGTTCTCGCACATTCCGTACGACAGCGCGGAGGCACTGGAGGCGGAGATCCAGCGCGTCGGCGCCGAGCGTGTCGCCGCGTTCTTCTGCGAACCGGTGATCGGCGCCGGGGGCGTGCTGCTCCCGCCGGACGGCTATATCGAAGCGGTCGCCGAGATCTGCCGCCGTCACGACGTGCTGTTCGTCGCCGACTGCGTGATCGCCGCGTTCGGGCGGCTCGGCACCTGGTTCGGGATCGACCGGTGGCCGGTGCGGCCCGATCTGATCACCACCGCCAAGGGCATCACCGGCGGGACGATCCCGCTCGGCGCGCTGATCGTGGCGCCGCGGGTCGCCGAACCGTTCTTCACCGGTACCCCCGGCGCTCCGACGCTGCGGCACGGCGCGACCTACGCCGGGCACCCGGTGGCGTGCGCGGCGGCGAACGCCACCCTCGACATCTACGAACGCGACGGCCTGATCCCGCGCGGCCGTGAGCTGGAGAAACCGCTTGCGGACGCGCTCTCCGGCGCGGGTTCGCATCCGCTCGTCGGCGAGGTACGGGCTGGGCTCGGCTTCCTCGCCGCTGTCGAGCTTCGCGCGGACGTGCTCTCGGCCGACCCCGGCGCTCCCGGTCGGTTGCAACGGCTCTGCCGTGAGGAGGGCGTGCTGGTGCGTCCGGTCGGCAAGGGCGTCGTGATGTCGCCGCCGTTGATCGCCGCCGAACCGGAGCTGGACCTGCTGGCTTCGGCGCTGCCACGGGCACTGGACCGCCTGGGCTGAGCTCCGGGCTCGGTCGTCGGGTGTCCTCAGTGGACGGTGGGGGTCGGTCGTGCCGTGAACGACGCGTTCGTGACGGTGAACGTCCCGAACGGAGCGTTCGAGACGTGACCTTGACGCGTATGTCGCGAACGCGTCGTTGGGGACGTTGAGCGTTCGCAACGCGTCGTTCGGGACGCGTCCGGTCGGCCGATCCGCGCCCGGGGCTGGAGCGAAGGGGGCGAGGAGAGGGGGGGGGGGGGGGGACAAGGGACAACAACAAGAGAGGTTGTTTGGGAGAGATCAAACGACGAGGTGTGTAAAAAAAAGAAGAATAGC